>NZ_CP061868.1:0-10000 GCF_022646885.1 Priestia koreensis
TTGGAAAATATCCATGATTTATGGACCAAAGCGCTGACTGAAATAGAGAAAAAATTAAGCAAACCCAGCTTTGAAACATGGTTAAAATCAACAAAGGCCCATGCACTGCAAGGAGACACCCTAATCATTACAGCTCCTAACGACTTTGCCCGCGACTGGCTCGAATCACGATACTCAGATTTAATTGCTGAAACTCTTTACGATTTAACAGGGGAAGAATTAGCCGTAAAATTTATCATTCCCCAAAATCAATCAGAAGAGGACTTTGATCTTAATGCTCCACGAAAAAAAGTTCAAAAGTCAGATGAAACGAGCGAATTTCCTCAAAGTATGCTGAATCCTAAATATACGTTCGATACGTTTGTTATTGGCTCTGGAAACCGTTTTGCCCACGCAGCATCGCTTGCCGTTGCAGAGGCGCCTGCTAAAGCCTATAACCCTTTATTTATTTACGGGGGAGTTGGGTTGGGGAAGACTCACTTAATGCATGCAATTGGCCATTATGTGCTAGACCATAATCCAAACGCAAAAGTAGTGTATTTATCTTCTGAAAAATTTACCAATGAATTCATTAACTCGATTCGTGATAATAAAGCAGTTGAATTCCGTAACAAATATCGCAGTGTTGATGTGTTACTGATAGATGATATTCAATTTTTAGCTGGAAAAGAACAAACACAAGAAGAGTTTTTCCATACGTTTAATACGCTGCATGAAGAAAGCAAGCAGATCGTTATTTCGAGTGATCGTCCACCGAAAGAAATTCCTACGTTAGAGGACCGCTTGCGTTCTCGATTCGAGTGGGGATTGATTACAGACATTACGCCACCGGATTTGGAAACGCGTATTGCCATTTTGCGTAAAAAAGCAAAAGCAGATGGTTTAGTGATCCCAAATGAAGTGATGCTGTATATCGCGAATCAAATTGACTCGAATATTCGTGAGCTAGAAGGGGCTTTAATTCGCGTTGTTGCTTATTCTTCTCTAGTAAATAAAGATATTAATGCTGACTTAGCAGCAGAGGCGCTAAAGGACATCATTCCAAGCTCTAAGCCTAAAATGATTACGATTCAAGATATTCAGCGGGTAGTAGGGCAACAATTTAATATTAAGTTAGAGGATTTTAAAGCGAAAAAGCGTACAAAATCCGTGGCTTTTCCAAGACAAATTGCCATGTATTTATCTCGAGAGCTGACAGATTTTTCACTACCAAAGATTGGGGAAGAATTTGGGGGACGTGATCACACAACCGTCATTCACGCTCACGAAAAGATTTCTACACTGCTAGGAACAGATAATCAGTTGAAAAATCAAATTCAAGAGATTAAAGATATTTTGCGGTAATCCACTTATCTCTTGTAACATGTGAATAATTCATATAGTATTATGCACAGTCTATCCACATGTGGATAGACTGTAATTATTGGGCTGCAGTATAGTTATCCACATACTCACAGCCCCTACGACTACTACTACTCTTTTAAAATAATAATAAAAGTATTCCTAAAACCATTTAGTCCATAGGAGGATTTCCATTATGAAGTTTATTATCGCGAAAGATGCATTAGTGCAAAGTGTTCAAGATGTCATGAAAGCTGTATCTTCTCGAACAACGATTCCAATCTTAACAGGGATCAAAATTGTAGCAACGGATGAAGGCGTAACTCTAACAGGAAGTGATTCAGATGTATCAATCGAATCATTCATCCCAGTAGAAGAGGATGGAAAAGAGATTGTTGACATTCATCATTCTGGAAGTATTGTGCTGCCAGCAAGATTCTTTAGTGAAATTGTACGTAAATTACCAAAGGAGACTGTTGAAATTGAAGTTCAACCTCATTTTTCGACGGTTATTCGATCAGGTAAGGCTGAATTTAACTTGAATGGATTAGATGCTGAAGAATATCCTCATCTTCCACAAATCGAAGAGGAGAACGCATTTAAAATTTCAACGGACCTTCTTAAAAACATGATCCGCCAAACTGTCTTTGCGGTGTCCACCTCAGAAACACGACCTATATTGACAGGTGTAAACTGGAAGGTAGAAGACAAGATTCTTACATGTATTGCAACGGATAGCCATCGACTTGCGCTTCGTAAGGCTCCAGTGGAAATTGATGCTGATTCTTCTTACAACGTCGTTATTCCAGGTAAAAGCCTAAGTGAGTTTAGCAAGATTTTAGATGATTCTCATGACCTAGTAGATATTGTTATCACAAACAATCAGGTTTTATTCAAGACGAAACATATCTTATTCTTCTCTAGACTACTTGACGGAAACTATCCTGATACGTCTCGTTTAATTCCATCTGAAAGTAAAACAGATATGACGTTAAATGTGAAGGAGTTTTTACAAGCAATTGATCGAGCGTCTTTATTAGCAAAAGAGGGACGCAACAATGTGGTGAAGTTATCAACGCTTGAGGAAGGGATTGTAGAGATCTCATCTAACTCACCTGAAATTGGTAAAGTAATTGAGGAGGTCCAAAGTCAATCCATCGACGGGGAAGATTTAAAAATCTCTTTCAGTGCAAAGTATATGCTTGATGCACTAAAAGCCTTAGAAGGAACTGAAATTAAAGTTAGTTTCACTGGTGCAATGAGACCTTTTATTATTCGTACACCAGAAGATGATTCTATGTTACAATTGATCTTACCAGTACGTACTTACTAATCGATTGAACCATCAATTTTTATATAATCGCTCTTTTTCTGTAATTCTTAGTCTTTAGCTGAGGTTTGAAAAGGAGCGATTTTCTGCCTAAAAAGAGGACTTACAAGGGTGCGCACTAGATTACGTGCCCTTGTCCTTTTCTCTTTTCGTTTTATTTAGTACAATATATAAGATACACAATTTGAAAGTGAGAGGTATTCGATGAAGGAAGTTCGCATCTCAACAGAAGTAATTACATTAGGTCAATTTTTAAAATTAGCGGATGTAATCCAAACGGGTGGCATGGCTAAATGGTTTCTTCAAGAATATGAGGTATATGTAAACCAAGAACCTGAAAATAGACGAGGTCGTAAATTAAAAGATCAAGATATAATAGACATTCCTGATGTAGGGACGTTTGTGGTGATTTCTTAAAGTTGGTGATCCCTTTTGTATATTAAAGAACTATCTCTGGTAAATTACCGGAACTATAATCGAACAACTGTTTCCTTTGAGAATAAAGTAAATGTGATCCTTGGTGAAAATGCTCAAGGAAAAACAAATGTCATGGAATCGATCTTTGTGTTGTCTATGGCTAAATCACATCGTGCATCAAATGATAAAGAGCTTATTCAATGGGATCAAGAGTTCGCAAAAATTACAGGTCAGATTGAAAAGCAAAACGGACCAACCCAACTAGAGTTAATCATCTCAACGAAAGGGAAGAAGGCAAAATATAACCATATTGAGCAACAGAAGCTTAGTCAGTATATTGGGGCTTTGAATACGGTCATGTTTGCCCCAGAAGATTTAAATCTCGTTAAGGGTAGTCCCCAAGTTCGAAGACGATTCATTGATATGGAGATTGGTCAGGTTTCTCCTGTATATATGTATGACTTAAGTCGTTATCAAAAAATTCTTCAGCAACGCAATCAGTATTTAAAACAACTCCAAACGAAAAAGACATCTGATATAACGTTTTTAGAAATCATGACAGAACAGCTGTGTGAGGTTGCTGCTCGTGTGCTAAAGAAACGATTTGAGTTTTTAGATTTGCTGCAAAAATGGGCAGAACCGATCCATGATGGCATAAGTCGTGGGAAGGAAACGTTAAAAATTACGTATAAAAATTCAATAGATGTATCAGACAAAGAAGACTTGTCGAAAATGATAGAAGAATATGCGAAAAAGTTTGAGCAGATTCAATCAAGAGAAATTGACCGCGGAGTTACGCTCGCTGGTCCACATCGGGATGATTTGATTTTCTACGTAAACGATAAAGATGTTCAAACCTTTGGCTCTCAAGGCCAACAGCGTACAACCGCTTTGTCACTGAAACTAGCGGAAATTGAGCTTATTTATTCAGAGGTAGGGGAATATCCCATTCTTTTATTAGATGATGTTCTCTCAGAACTAGATGATTATCGACAATCACACTTACTCAATACCATTCAAGGAAAAGTCCAAACCTTTGTTACGACCACAAGCATTGATGGTATTCATCATGAGACATTAGAACGTGCTGCTACCTACGAGGTAACAGCTGGAGAGATTCAGCGTATTAAATAGTTTTTTGCGCCACTTTCTATCCATGTAACAATCATTATGGATTCACTAGAAAATGGTAGGTAAGTAAAGATTCATTCAAATATATTTTTTACAAACATCTAACAGCTCTACTTGTAGAGTATGTAATAAAAAGTGTAGGTGAGAGACAATTGCCAATGGAACAGAAAGAAGTACAACAATCATATGATGCAGATCAGATACAGGTATTAGAGGGCTTAGAAGCGGTACGTAAACGTCCAGGTATGTATATTGGATCTACAAGCGGAAAAGGTCTTCACCATTTGGTGTGGGAAATTGTAGATAACAGTATTGACGAAGCTTTAGCTGGTTATTGTTCAGAAATCGGAGTAACCATCGAGAAGGACAATAGCATTACCGTCACTGATGATGGTCGTGGAATTCCTGTAGGTATGCATGAGAAAATGAAACGCCCAGCTGTCGAAGTTATTATGACAGTTCTTCATGCCGGCGGTAAGTTCGGTGGAGGAGGCTATAAAGTTTCCGGTGGTCTCCATGGTGTAGGGGCTTCTGTTGTTAATGCCCTGTCAGAATTCTTAGAAGTGTTCGTTCACCGTGATGGAAAAATCCATTACCAAAAATATACGCGTGGTGTCCCAAATGAAGATCTAAAGGTGATTGGCGATACAGACAAAACGGGTACAATTACACACTTTAAGCCAGATCCAGAAATCTTCAAAGAGACGTTAGAATATGACTATGACACGCTTGCAAACCGAATTCGTGAATTAGCGTTCCTAAATCGTAATATTAAAATCACGATTACAGATAAACGTCAAGAGCCAGAAAAGCACAAAGCTTATCACTATGAGGGTGGAATTAAATCCTATGTTGAGCACTTAAACCGCTCAAAAGAACCTATTCATGAAGAACCTATCTATATCGGTGGAGAAAAAGATGGAATCTCGATCGAGGTAGCGATGCAGTATAACGAAGGATATATTAGCAACATCTATTCTTTCGCTAACAACATCCATACTTACGAGGGCGGTACACATGAATCTGGATTCAAAACGGCCTTAACACGCGTTATCAATGATTATGCTCGAAAGAATAATCTTTTTAAAGATAGCGATGCAAACTTAACTGGTGAAGATGTTCGAGAAGGTTTAACAGCAATTGTCTCAATTAAGCATCCTGATCCTCAGTTTGAGGGACAAACAAAAACGAAATTAGGAAATAGTGAAGCGCGTACAATCACTGACTCGCTATTCTCTGACCACTTAGAGCGATTTTTACTTGAAAACCCGAACGTTGCTCGTAAAGTAGTAGACAAGGGAACAATGGCCTCTAGAGCCCGTCTAGCAGCGAAAAAAGCGCGTGAACTTACTCGACGTAAAAGTGCTTTAGAAATCTCTAGTCTTCCTGGAAAACTAGCAGACTGTGCTTCAAAAGATCCTTCTATTAGTGAACTATACGTAGTAGAGGGAGATTCAGCGGGTGGATCAGCAAAGCAAGGCCGTGATCGCCATTTCCAAGCTATCCTCCCATTACGTGGAAAAATTATCAACGTGGAAAAGGCTCGTCTTGATAAGATTTTATCAAACAACGAAGTTCGCTCTATCATTACAGCTTTAGGAACAGGGATTGGTGGAGACTTTGATATTACAAAGGCTCGTTACCATAAACTTGTCATTATGACAGATGCTGACGTTGATGGTGCGCACATTCGTACGCTGCTATTAACATTCTTCTATCGTTATATGAGACAAATCATTGAGCATGGCTATATCTACATTGCGCAGCCGCCTTTATATAAGGTTTCTCAAGGTAAACGTGTTGAATATGCGTACAACGATAAACAACTAGAAGAAGTATTAGCTACCTTGCCAGCTACACCGAAACCTTCTCTTCAACGTTACAAAGGTCTAGGAGAAATGAATCCCGACCAACTTTGGGAAACAACAATGGACCCAACAAATCGTACATTGCTTCAAGTAAGCTTAAAAGATGCGATTGAAGCGGACGAAACGTTTGAGATCTTAATGGGTGATAAGGTAGAACCGCGTAGAAACTTTATTGAAGAAAACGCTAAATACGTTAAAAACCTAGATATCTAAGTTCGTTTATTGAAATATTCATCATTAAACAAAGTAAGTCATCACAGGATAGAAGAAACTCTATCCTGTCTTTACTTATTGAACGCCTGTATTTTATAAACGAGCTTTTTAAAGGAGGTTCTGATGTATGTCAGATAAGCCAGTTTCGAATGTAAAAGAGATTAATATTAGTAAAGAAATGAGAACGTCATTCTTAGATTATGCCATGAGTGTAATCGTTTCACGTGCCTTGCCTGATGCTCGTGATGGATTAAAGCCTGTTCATCGCCGTATTTTGTATGCAATGAATGATCTAGGGATGACATCAGATAAAGCACATAAAAAGTCAGCACGTATCGTTGGTGAAGTAATCGGTAAGTACCATCCACATGGTGACTCATCTGTTTATGAAACAATGGTTAGGATGGCTCAAGATTTTAGTTATCGCTACATGCTTGTAGATGGGCACGGAAACTTTGGTTCTATTGATGGTGATGGGGCTGCGGCTATGCGTTATACCGAATCCAGAATGTCCAAAATTTCTATGGAGCTCTTGCGCGATATTAACAAGGATACAATTGACTACCAAGATAACTATGATGGCTCTGAACGTGAACCAGTTGTTCTTCCTTCGCGTTTCCCGAACCTTCTAGTGAATGGATCATCTGGGATTGCAGTAGGGATGGCAACTAATATTCCTCCACATCAACTAGGTGAAGTTATTGATGGAGTTTTAGAACTAAGTAAAAATCCAGAGATTACGATCCCTGAATTAATGGATATCATTCCAGGTCCTGATTTCCCAACGGGTGGACAAATTCTAGGGCGTAGTGGAATTCGCAGAGCGTACGAAACGGGTAAGGGTTCAATTACAGTTCGTGCCAAAGTAACGATTGAAGAAAAACCAAATGGAAGAGAAACAATTATCGTTTCTGAGCTTCCGTATCAAGTGAATAAAGCAAAATTGATTGAGAAGATTGCTGAATTAGTGCGCGATAAAAAGATTGATGGAATTACAGACTTACGTGACGAATCTGACCGAGAAGGTCTACGTATCGTCATTGAAGTTCGTCGTGATGCAAATGCAAATGTTCTATTAAACAATTTATATAAGCAAACAGCTCTTCAAACAAGCTTTGGTATTAATACACTCGCATTAGTTGAAGGGCAGCCTAAAGTGCTGAACTTGAAGGAATGTTTACATTATTACTTAGAGCATCAGGTAGTCATTATTCGTCGCCGTACGCAATTTGAACTACGCAAAGCCGAAGCAAGAGCTCATATCTTAGAAGGTTTGAAGATTGCACTAGACCATCTTGATGAAGTAATAGCCTTAATCAGAAGATCTCAAACAGGAGAAATTGCAAAACAAGGCTTAATGGAAAACTTCTCATTAAGTGAAAAACAGGCCCAAGCAATCCTTGATATGCGTTTGCAGCGTCTGACAGGTTTAGAACGTGAAAAAATCGAAGAAGAGTACCAGGCTCTTGTTGCTTTGATTCAAGAACTAAAAGCCATTTTAGCTGATGAGGAAAAGGTACTTGAAATCATTCGTGAAGAGTTAATGGACATCAAAGAACGTTACAATGATGAGCGCCGTACTGAAATTGTGCTAGGTGGACTAGAAACAATTGAGGATGAGGACTTAATTCCTCGCCAAGATATTGTCATTACGTTAACACACAACGGGTACATCAAGCGCCTTCCTGTTTCTACTTATCGAAGTCAAAAGCGTGGTGGTAGAGGAATACAGGGAATGAACATGCATGAGAATGACTTTGTTGAGCATCTCTTAACGACTTCTACACATGATACGATCCTGTATTTTACAAACAAAGGGAAGGTCTATCGTACAAAAGGTTATGAAATTCCTGAGTTTAGTCGTACAGCGAAGGGTCTCCCAATAATCAATTTACTTGAGGTCGATAAAAACGAATGGGTAAACGCGATTATTCCAGTGGAGCAATTTGTAGATGACGCTTATCTATTCTTTACAACAAAACAGGGAGTTTCAAAGCGTACACCTCTTTCTTCTTTTGAAAATATCCGTACAAGTGGATTGATCGCTCTAGGATTGAGAGAAGAAGATGAGCTTATCTCTGTTAAGCTGACAGACGGTAAAAAAGAGATTTTAATTGGTACTCAAAACGGAATGCTGATCCGTTTCCCAGAAGATGATGTTCGTTCAATGGGACGTACTGCAACCGGAGTAAAAGGAATTACGCTTGCAGATGATGACGAAGTCGTAGGAATGGAAATTTCCGATGATGAATCTGATATTCTTATCGTCACAAGAAATGGATATGGCAAACGGACGAAAACATCTGAATATAGAATTCAGTCCCGTGGTGGGAAAGGTCTTCGAACATGTAACGTTACAGAAAAGAACGGTAAAATCGTTTCACTTAAAACGGTAACTGAAGAAGAAGATATTATGCTGATCACGGTGAGTGGAGTTTTAATACGCGTTGCCACGAAAGATGTTTCTCAAATGGGACGAAATACGCAAGGTGTGAAATTGATTCGTCTTGGCGATGAAGAATTCGTTTCAACTGTAGCGAAAGTAGAAGTTTCAGAAGAAGATTCAGACGAAATTACCGATGAAGAAACAGAAATAGAAACAGAAGTAGTAGATACTGAAGAATAAAAAAAGGGACATGGATCTATTGAAGATTCGTGTCCTTTTTCTTTATAAAAAAGATGCTTTATTGTTTTTAAATTTTTTTTAGGTTTTCTATTGAACTAAGAAAGAATATCTGATATTATATTAAAAGTCAGCAACACACATACATAAGTCGAAACAACAACTTAAAAAGTGGTTGACACAAAAAGCTTAAAGTGATATATTAAAGAGGTCGCTTTTGGGACAAGAGTTCTTTGAAAACTGAACAAAACAAGCAAAACGTCAACGTTTTAAAAGTAAGACAACAAATGAGCAAGTCAAACATTTCTTCGGAGAGTTTGATCCTGGCTCAGGACGAACGCTGGCGGCGTGCCTAATACATGCAAGTCGAGCGGACTTGTTAGAAGCTTGCTTCTAACAAGTTAGCGGCGGACGGGTGAGTAACACGTGGGTAACCTGCCTGTAAGATGGGGATAACTCCGGGAAACCGGAGCTAATACCGAATAACACTTTCGCTCGCATGAGCGGATGTTAAAAGACGGTTTCGGCTGTCACTTACAGATGGACCCGCGGAGCATTAGCTAGTTGGTGAGGTAACGGCTCACCAAGGCGACGATGCGTAGCCGACCTGAGAGGGTGATCGGCCACACTGGGACTGAGACACGGCCCAGACTCCTACGGGAGGCAGCAGTAGGGAATCTTCCGCAATGGACGAAAGTCTGACGGAGCAACGCCGCGTGAGTGATGAAGGTTTTCGGATCGTAAAACTCTGTTGTTAGGGAAGAACAAGTATGAGAGTAACTGCTCGTACCTTGACGGTACCTAACCAGAAAGCCACGGCTAACTACGTGCCAGCAGCCGCGGTAATACGTAGGTGGCAAGCGTTGTCCGGAATTATTGGGCGTAAAGCGCGCGCAGGCGGTTCCTTAAGTCTGATGTGAAAGCCCACGGCTCAACCGTGGAGGGTCATTGGAAACTGGGGAACTTGAGTGCAGAAGAGGAAAGCGGAATTCCACGTGTAGCGGTGAAATGCGTAGAGATGTGGAGGAACACCAGTGGCGAAGGCGGCTTTCTGGTCTGTAACTGACGCTGAGGCGC